>NZ_JBBOWQ010000005.1:0-3436 GCF_038007165.1 Staphylococcus sp. FSL W8-1270 | reverse complement strand
ATTTTTATCTACTCATACCTCTATGTCTTTGTTGTTGCTCTTCCTTTTGTTCGTTTGGATAATATTCTGGATTCATTTGTCCATCTATACCTGCTGCTAATTTTCTTATATCAGAATTATCTTCTGTCAGTTCATTAATTCTTTTCGCATAAGCATCTCTTCCTAATAAACGTTCTAATTCTTTTAATAATATTTTGATAAGTTCCATTGCCTTTTTCATGTTATTCGTAAATTCTTCCATCACTTCATAATTCTTTATTAATTTCTCTGATGATTTCGCCAAATCATCATATTGTTTTTGTTTCTCTTGTATCTGTTCATCTTTATCCCTTAATGCTTTTCCAGATTTAATATATTCATAATCATCTGTAATTAATTGTGATGCTTTTATTTGTTCTTGAAATTGCATGAAATCATCATGACTGATGACCACATTACCTGTTTCTTGTAACTCTTTATTAAACAAGCCACCGACTTTTTCTTTCTCTAACTCATATGGAACATTTAAAGGCGTTTTAAGCGTATCTAATGCTTTTTGATACTCTTGTAGCATAGTTTCATTCTTTTGCTTAATATCATCTAATTTTTGGCTCTCATGTTCATATTCTTGTCTATGATAGTCCGTTTTTTGTTTATAACGACTCACTTGTTCATGTTTTTTATTCGTTAGTTGTCTTGATTGTCCACGTTCTAAATTATAACCCTGCTCATTAATATATTGATTAAAACGATCTTGAAATTGTGTTAATGCTTTTTTATTTCCTACTACATCTTTAGCACTTAATCGACCATCTTGAGTAATTGGTACAATACCAAAATGCATATGTGGTGTTTTTTCGTCCATATGAACAGTTGCATATAATAAATTATCTTTGCCATATTCTTGTTCTAAAAATGTCTTTGCATGCTCAAAAAACTTTTGCGTATCTTCTAACGATTGATGATTAAAAAAGTCACTATCTGATGTAATTAATCCATCAATATGTTTTACTGCGTCCTTTCTAATTTTTCGTTTTCCTGTATAATTTTCTTCAATTTTCTCATCAATCAGTTCATTAAAATTTTGTTTTTTTTGATTAACTAAATCGTAATTTAAATATGATTTTTCTAAATCAATATCCATATTTTCATAGTTTTTATTTTCTCTTTGAACGTGTCTTTGTATGCCAGTTGTATTTGTATTTGATTTCACTTTTGCAATTCGAATAATTGAATAAGACAAAACAAAATTACCCCCTAAGCACAAGATTTTACAGTCTTTAATATATAAAGTATAACACACTAGACTTATTTGCTATCGCCATAAGTCATTAATGCGTGTGCTCTGCGAGGCTTGTTTTTGTGCAAGCACAAAAAATGGACTGAACAAGTCAGTCCATAAGTTCAAAACCTGCGACCAAAAATGGTGGTCGCTAATTCGTCATTAAATTTTATGATCACATACGTGATTAAAATTTAATGCACTCAAAATTCAAAAAAAGATAAAAATAATTATAGAGTATAATATTCATAATATTTATTTTAAAAATTATTTGGAGGTCAAATATGTTTGGGTTAGCAACAGAAACTTTTTCAATCGGAACAACAATAATCACTATTCTTAATATTCTTTTAGTTATTTTGGTTGTTTACATTATCAAATTAATTTCAAATCATTTTTCTAAAGTTAAGCAATTAGAAAAAGATGTTGATGAATTAAAAAATGAACGTTGTAATAACGAAAATCAAAATAAGAAATGAAATAAGAGCTCTTCTTAAGTCCGGAGAGCTCTTATAATATTTAAATCATTTCCAAAATTTAAATTCACGTTGCCAAAAATCAATCTGTTTTTGCAATTGTTTTTCATTCGCTTTTAAAGTTGATTTCATCAAATCTGTTAAATCAATCGGAGAAATTTCTTTTATCATATTTTTGTATTTAATCTTTGTAGGTCTTGTTAATTGCCCCCATTTACCTTCTTCATTAATCAATAAATATATCATAGCTTGTTCTTTAATATTTTCTAATGTAGACCAAGCAGGTTTTAAAATGTGTAAATCATTAAAGCAATCATTCCAATAATCAACCATATTTCGTTTGAGTTCAATTTCTACACGCCATAAATGTTCTGAACTAATTTCAATATCTGCATTATCTTTACGTTCTTTTTTCTTGTTATAAATTCTAATGAATCTATCACTGTCACGAACACCAAAATATTTTGTTTCTGGCATTCCATTCGTTCCGTAAAATACTGTTTTCTTAACTGCTTTATCAGTCATTGCATAGTAGCTGCTTAAATCATATTCAAAATCAAAAGCTAAATCTAATCTTGTAAAACCGCAATCTTCCATGTAGTCGATAATGTTTTGTTTTAACCAAAGCATTTCTTCATGTGTGAGTTTATTAGGGTTAAATTCAACACGCATATTACGTCTATCCCAACTATCTGCTTTTACTTTGTCATATTCGATATAAACTTTTTCTTGAAGTGCCTTAGCTTTAAACTTTGTTTGAAGTATATCCCAAAGGCGTATTTGTGGCTCAACGCTCATAAATTTCGATAATGTTTCTGCGTTATTTTTATTAAGATTTCCAACAATTGTCATAGCGTCAAAAGTAATTTTAGGGTCAGCAATGTAAAATTCGTTTACGTCTAACCGGCTATTAGAGTATCCGGTTGAGGTGTAATTTGTAACTTCTTGTGATGTGCCTTGCTTTGAATAAATTTCTTGCTCTTTTTTACTCATAAAAAAACAACTCCTTAATTATTTTTAAGAAGTCGTCCACCCGAATTTATATCTTGATGTATATTTAAATATCGTTTAATATCTAAATATACAAACTCATAAAAAAACAACATATGATTTTTTTGGTGGTTGTCGTTCACTAACTTTGGCGAGGGTGTGGACGACTTCTTTTTTATTTTGTTATTAATATAACACTATCAAAAGACTTGGTCTAATTAGATCAGGTCTTTTTTATTTAAGCATTTATATTATCTCATAGTTAAATTATTTTAAGCTACGTCCAGTTTTCTCTTTATGTTTATCTTTAATCATTTCTGACGGAACTGCAAAAACAAACAACAAGATAAATAATATAAGTGACATATGTGGAATATCTTCTAAGAAATACCAACGCAAGTGCCAATCAAACATCATATTAGCAAACGTAACTGCATACTTTAAAAATAATAATGCTACACAAATAAAGGCTAATCCATCTAAAATTTTAGTTATAACTTTCAACTTCATCATCCCTTTTTATTTAACAATATCATAATTGCATTATTCCAATTTCCTTATTGTTTGGAACCAACAGAGCTTGATATGTTGTTGAGTTGGTACTTCGTTGGGATTAATCCCAACAAACCACCAACCAACTCGCTAACATAGTTAGCTAACATATCGCTCATTCCAAACAATAAGTTTTCTCGGCATAATTGCGTACTTT
>NZ_JBBOWQ010000004.1:0-3764 GCF_038007165.1 Staphylococcus sp. FSL W8-1270 | reverse complement strand
ATTATTCCAATTTCCTTATTGTTTGGAACCAACAGAGCTTGATATGTTGTTGAGTTGGTACTTCGTTGGGATTAATCCCAACAAACCACCAACCAACTCGCTAACTCTGTTAGCTAACATATCGCTCATTCCAAACAATAAGTTTTCTCGGCATAATTGCTCTCTTTTGCTATAATTAGTAATAGGAGTAGCGACTCCCCCTCGGAATTACTTAAAAAAGTTTAGTAATTGTGATAGAAATTCGAAAATCGCTCTTAGCAACCTCGTAAATTCTGCTAAGAGCTTTTTTTGCTAATTTATAGTTCTAAATCAAAGCCTTTATCTTTCTCTTGCTTTGTTTTTATCGTTGCATTATTTTCAAATGCTATATGTTTTCTTGATTTTTCGTCTTTCTGTTTAAACATAATCATAACTTCTCGATCTAACGCAATCATATTTCTAAAGGCCTTTTTATATTTTGGATTTATATTATCGTCAATTTTATTAACAATTCGTCTATAATTTTTACCACCAAATATATCTTTTCCTAAGTGACAAACCGCTTTTACAAACTTCCTTGTATTTTCATGCTTAGTTTGTTCATCTTCATAAGCTGATTTATAGTTATCTTTTTCTTTAGTTAGTTTTTCAAACTTTTTAGATGCAGCATTCAATTTTCTACGATTACCATTAATTTCTCCTCGTTGATCCAAAACTGTCTTTTCAAGCGATTGAACCTTTTCTCCCTTTATCAATTTTCTATATTCTGGTTCCATTCTTTTTCCAAAATCTGCCTGCTCTTTTAATGTTTTATAATCTTCTTCTTTCAAAATAACTCGTCCTGTTGGCTCACTTTCTTTCGAAAATAAACTTCGCTTTTTATATTCATACTCAAATTCGTTGTTTAGAGGCTCATACAGAACATTCTTTAAACTTTGGTAATATTCCTCCTCTTCTTCTTTTTTGGCTCTTATTCGGGCTATATGTGCCTCTAAATCGTTAAATGCTTGTTGTTTATGATTAATATCGGCATTCAAACCTTTTAATTTATGCTCAGATTGATCAATATCCTGTTTTAACGTTTTAAACTTTGCCTTTTCTTCTGCTGTTCGATTTTTTATATCGTAAAATTCATCTTTTAGTTTCGGTAATTTTTTTTGTTCAAATCTATCAATCGCTTTACTCATCTTATTGTATTTATTCTTTACAGTCTCCAATTGGCCTTGCATAGATTCAAATTGTAATTTATTATCTACCGTTAAATTCTTAAAATGTACTACTTTACGCACTTCTTCATCTTTTCTATTTTTATAATACTCAGTATCTCTTTTGTACTGTTCAACTTCTCTATGTTGTCGTTCTGTTTTATGTTTCGATGTTCCTCGCTTCAAGTCATGACCTTTATGATTGATATAGTGATTAAATCTATCTTGAAACTCCGTTAATGCTTTTTTATTTCCTAAAACGTCTTTAGCACTCAAACGACCATCTACCGTTAAAGGCACAACTCCAAAATGCATATGCGGTGTTGCTTCGTCTAAATGTACTGTGGCATATAACAAATTGTCCTCGCCATATTCTTCACATAAGAATGCTTTACTATCTTCAAAAAATCGTTTTATATCTTTATCACTTTTTCCTGAAAAAAATTGATTATCAGAAGTAATAATTCCATCGACATGTTTAATCGCATCTTTTCTGATTTTTCGTTTACCGTTATAATTTTGCTCAATTTTCTCATCTATCTTTTGATTGAAATCAATTGAATTGGAATTAATTAAATCATAATTCATATAAGATTTTGTTAAATCAACATCTGCATTTTCGTAATTTTTATTTTCTCTTTGAACGTGTTTTTGAATACCCGTTGTATTGGTTTTACCTTTCACTTTTGACACTCGAATAATAGAATAGCTCATAAATAAATTACCTCCTAAGCACATCATCATCGTGGCCTTTATTAATTAAAGTATAACACACTAGACTTATTTACTTCGTTACATAAGTCATTAAACCGTGTGCTCTGCGAGGCTTGTTTTTGTGCAAGCACAAAAAATGGACTGAATAAATCAGTCCATAAGTTCAAAAGCTGCGACCAAAAATGGTGGTCGCCAATGTTCATAAAATTTATGATCGCTCACGTGTTATAAATTTTATTTCACAAGTTCAAGTTCAATATCAATCTAAATGTTCCAAAAATAAATTCTTTAAGTTTTCTAATTCTTCTTTATACTCGTCTTCAACTTTAGCCGAATGTAATAATCGTTTAATTACGGTCAATTCTTTTTCTGTTAATGTATGTTCAATTCCATTTTCAAAATAAATTGTATTATCATATTTCACTATTTAATCTCCCCTGTTTCTGGATTAATTGTTTTTGAATATATAGCTCTATATCCACATTGATAATTGCCTTCAAACCAAAGTCTAAAAGCACTAGCATTAGATGTGATAACATCTTGAACATAGTTCATATTATCAATTCCATATTCTTTTCCATACATGTCGAGAAATGACATTAAATCAATTACATTAACGATATGTTCTCTTTTCACTATCGCTAATAATTCATTTTTCAAAGTACGTTTTTGACTTTCATCTAAAAAAACATATCTCTCAATATCAAAATCATTTAAATGAATAATATCTTCCTTGTCATACTTATGTTTATTTTTTTTAATAGCATCTTTACTTTCGTGTGTTAAATATTTATAAACACTCTCAATACCATCAATAATTTCTATATGAGACAGAGATTTACTACCCAATGCTCGTTTTATTTTCTTTCTTACACTCTCAGTTGTAACTGGGTTTCTAGCAATATATAAAACATGATAATGCGGCTTTTTGTAGACCTTACCACCATTATTTATAATTGCTTGTTCATCTTCTGTTAACTCTTTAAATTTCCTTTCTGTTTCATCTTTATCATGTAACGGACTAATCGCCATGGGAACATCAAGTTTTTCTAAATGATATTCCCAATCTTCTGGGATACTTTCTGGATAAATAATAAACATAAAGTTTCTAGCCTTTGTTATTTTTTTAGTCATATTGTATAATTACCTTTGAAAATATAAGCATATATTCTAGAGCGGTCTTTTGCCAGGACGCTCTTTTTTCATGCTCATTTTTCTCCTTTCTTATATTCATTTAAAATTAATGTTATCATTGCCGATTTACTCAATCCTTTTTCTTCACATAACTTTTCCAAATACTCATAAAAACTATCAGACATAGTAATTGTAAATCTTTTCTTTTCTGTCATTTTTTCTCCTTTCAATCAATCTAAATTGTCAAAATTATAGTATCATAGTTGTGTACTTTATACAAATAAGTGCATAAATTAGTTGAAACGGCGGAAAAATCGCCAACAAACGGCGGTCATCCTAAAATCTTTATATCCCTTGACGCTCTAAGTACAGAAGGCTCTTTTTATAAAATTTGGCACTCGGCTCAATATATGGGGGGGTCGTAGTAGCCCCCCCCTTGTCCTCCAAATTTTGAAATTTAAAATCCAAAAACCAAAAATAAAAAGACCAATATTTAAAATATTAGGTCTAATGTATCTTTATATTTTTAATTAAACTTTTAACAATAGTCATACCATCAAAACTTAATTTTGGATGAGATTTTCCCAAAGTTTGACCACCTAACCGGCTATTAGAGTATCCGGTTTTAAAAAATATATAAGTACTCCTAAAGCCAGTCATGACAAGGAACTTAAAAAATGTCGGTACGGAAGTAAAATTTTAGGACATCGAAAGTAACGCTAATTTTACTGC
>NZ_JBBOWQ010000003.1:0-12254 GCF_038007165.1 Staphylococcus sp. FSL W8-1270 | reverse complement strand
GGTTCTGTTGCAAAGTTAAAATTATATGCACATCTATACAAAACTATAAAAGCAAATATTGTTTTAACAGTAAAGAGTTTTGTTAGTATTAATTATTTTTCGTTTTTCAGTATAAATATTACATGATTTTTAACTTTGCAACAGAACCTCTTTTTATAGTGCATCATATAAGGGGCAAAAAGATGGTCAAAAAGTGAAAAAAGGGACACATGTCCATTGTAATAGATTTAATGGGACTAAATCAGATCATAGATATTGGTCTAAGAAACATCCTAAAGCTTATGTAGATTTTTATAAGAGTGATTGTTGGTATCATGCAAAAGCTTATAAATGTTCTTCAATAGGAAAAATGACAAAATGTGATGGATTAAATGTTAAGAAAAAAGGGGTTAAGGATTGTTCTTCATGGAAAGGGAAACCTAAACATAAAAATTGGCCAAAGACAGCGTGGTATAGAAACTAGTAAATGAATAACATATACAATTCAACTACCCATAAGGGTTAATTATGTTAACTATAAACAAAGGCTTAAACGTTGTTAAATCAACGTTTAAGCCTTTTCCTTATGATTATCGTTTATGCAGGTTTTATACATCGTTGATATGACACGTTTTCATTTATTTTCATAAGTTAGTATTTTGCATTTTTATTCAAAGTATCGCTTTAAATTCTGGGGTTTTGCTATACTAAAAAAGCACTTCCTGTGCAGAAAGGAGGTGCCACATCTAATGATTGTCGTTCTGTTTGTTATGAAGTATATCGTATGTCCAATTATTGTTGGACGTGTTCTTTATTTATTAAATCAAGAACATAAACGATAAAAAAGAAACCCCAGCATATGCTTTGGTCGGCATGCTGGGGTTTTCACATCTAATGATGTATCTGTCTGTTTGTTAGTTTCAGTATAGCTTTCACGTTCTAATTTGTAAACTTTTCTATTCTTCCCAATCAACTTCCAACTGTTTAGAAAATGCCTTTCTTTTTTCTTCAAATTGGTGATCATATTCTTCGTTTTGTATTTCTTGATGGTATGAACGTTCTTTTAACCATTGTGGTGTTTTCTCTCGGCTTATGAATTGTTTTTGTTTACCTACATCTTTCATTTGAGGTTGTCGCTTGCTGTGAATACGTTTCTCAGCGTCAAAAATAAATTCTAAGTATTCAATTTTGCGTCCTTTTCTAGCTTTTACTTTATTTATATTAAGATTTTTAAAAATTGGTGTAAGTTCTTTAATTATCGGTTTTAAAACATAGTCTGTGATATTAGTCATTCTGTATGATTTAGGAATATCTAAACGTTCTCTAAAGTCGTCAATTTGAATTTTAAAATATCCAGTATGTTTGTATTGTTTAAGTAATCTATACATATTTTTAGCATAAGACGATTTAATATTAGTTAATTCATTTAGTTCAAATTTAGTAAAATTATTAGTTAATTCATTAAGAATATTTTTTAGTTTTGGGTTAACACTTATTGTTAAAGTTTCATCTTCTGCATTTACTTCATAAGCAGTAAATAAAACAAATTTCTTAAATGAAAGCCCACTATATTCAGTATAAGTTAATCTTAAAACTTTATCGTAAACGTGTTTTAAGTCATTAATAAATCGTTTTTTTTCTGTTTGTTCATAGTTTGATAATTCTTTAAGTTCTTCAAAAGGTATTACTAATTCATTAGTGCTTTTTTCTTTTAATCTATTACACATAGAAAAAAACAGGTTGATTTCAACACTATTAAAATCTCTTAAAGGTACTAAATTTAAATCATTTTTATACACAACAGTCTCTCCAGTCATGTTATAATCACTCCATATCAACTATATTTTTAGGTTAAAGGAATGTTCTTTGGTCGGTCATCCCTTTAACCTTTTTTTATTTCCTTTTTTAAGTACTGATATCATAGTAACAAAAAAACTAAAGGCATTCAAATATTTTTATACTTCCTATTTTAATCAAAAGTATGCCTTTACCCAATCAAAAGTATGCCTTTACCCAATCAAAAGTATGCCTTTACCCAATCAAAAGTATGCCTTTACCATCTCAAACCCCTTGTGGCTCTAAGTTTCAAGTGGTGCCTAAAAAGGTTTTAAAAAAGATTTATAAAAATATATTAAAAAGTTCGGGATAAAATTACCCCGAACAAATTCAAGTTCAAAATCTTATTGTATTATTCCAATTTCCTTATTGTTTGGAACCAACAGAGCTTGATATGTTGTTGAGTTGGTACTTCGTTGGGATTAATCCCAACAAACCACCAACCAACTCGCTAACTCTGTTAGCTAACATATCGCTCATTCCAAACAATAAGTTTTCTCGGCATAATTGCTCTCTTTTGCTATAATTAGTAATTAGAAGGAGTTGCAGCTCCCTCTCAGAATTACTCAAAAATGTTTGGCAATTCTATTAATAACCCTACTAATGCTCTTAGTAAGTTGAATAAACTTATTAAGAGTTTTTTACTTAAAAATATTTTTCGTCTAACTTTCTTCGTAACCACTCATAGATAAATATAAATAGTCCGATAAAGACAATATAAGGGGCATAATAAGCCAAATACCATAAAAATGATATAAACCCTTCAGATGACTTTATTTTGCTCGCTATGGCTTTCTGAAGTGTCTCTACGTTGAAAAAGGATAATATATCTGTTCCCATTGTCATAATTAATGCAAAAAACATAAACACTAGCATGATTGTTCCTAACGTAAAATATAAAAACCTAATTCGCTTTTTATAATTCTCTTGTATTTTCTTCATTTCTTCCCACATGGCTTTGTTATCTGATCTTATCTTTTCTAATTGCGAATTTACTCGTCTATTGATTTCAGTCGTATCTACATCATGTAATCGACCACTAAGACTTTTAACAAAATTTTTCTGTATTGTTTCGTTTTTATCTTGAAAGTCCTTCGTCTCTTCCCTTAGTTCTGTTATTAGTTTTGCTTTCTGCGTTTCGTGTTCGGTCTGTTTGTGTTGGAGTTCTGTAATGAATTTCACTAGCAATTTGTTCTGTTTTTTTAGTTCGTTTAATTCTTTCCTGTTTAAGTCGCTCTGTTTCTCGTTCGATTGCGTTCCAGTTGACTCTGTGTTTGTCTGCGAAGTCGTGGACTGATTGTTCTTTCCGTTTCTCAAACTCATATTCTAGTGCCCCCTTATCGTAATCTTCACCAAGCGTTTTGCCACGTACCCATTTATTGACGTTTTCAGGCTTATAGGAGACATTTTTGCCCCTTACCTTAAATGAGATACCTTTTTCTTCTAAATGCTCTGAAAAGCTCTCTAAATCGTTTGTATGCTCTTTAGCATATTCAATCTGTTCTCTTAAATCGTCTTTCCAAGAATATTTACCTTTTTCTATCAACGATTTTTCGGCTTGTGTATATCTTAATTTTGCAGTATCTCGATTTGTCACACTTAAACCACTTTTTCTACAAACTTCATCATTTTGTCGTTTTATTAATTCTCGTTGCTTTTTATTACTTTGATATTTTTTACCTGTTTCTAAGTCAACTGAGTTTATAACAATATGATTATGCATATGGTCTTTATCTGTATGCGTATAAATAGCTACTTGATGATTTGGTGCTACTCTTTCTGCTAATTCCAAACCCAGTTGATTACACTGTGTAGGTGTCACTTCCCCTGGCTTAAACGATTGAATAATTGTATGTGCTTGAATGCCATCTTCTTTGCCATATAAGGCTCTTGTTTGTTTAAATGCCGATTTTGCATAATCAACATCACAATTTAAGCCACTTTTTTCTTCTGCTCGCTTTTCTGCATAATTGATCGCTCTACTTGCCGACTTCGTATTGCCTAATTTAGTCGTTGCCATTCTTATCACTTCCTTGTTTTAAATAAGAATTCAATAAAATTATGTTCATTACAACTAAACCAAGTGCACAAAAGCCACCAAAGTATTTTTGTTCGAAAAATATTAGATGATACGCAAGTCCAAGTTCTAATAAACACAAAATCACTATAAATACTAAAGTTAATTTAGGCTTTGCCATATTTGATCCACCTTTGTTCGTAGTTCATAGATATTACGTTCCAATTTTTCATAATTCGGTGTTTCATGTTGATGTTGGTTACAGTACTTTGCGATTTGATTTACATTAGCACCTAATTTACTCAAATCTTTAGCAATCGATTGTCGCGTTTCTTTATCAAATTTTGGTGCGACCAATCGACTGCCTTGTGCCTTTTTCTTTACGAAAGCAGGCACACTCATATTTAAAGTTTCTGCAGATTGTTGTAACTTTAAATATTCGGATTCGCTCACACGAAAACTAATTTGCTTTGGCTCCTTACGGTTGGGTTTACGGTTTTTCCCAACAGTATCGTCGCCATTCACAAAATCGTTTTGTTCGCTCATTAAATCCCACCACACTTTCTTCGAAAATTATTACTTAATATAAATTTAGCTTAAATCATAATCTAAATTTCATCAAGTAATAAAGTGGTTTGGCAAGCGTCGTATTTTATAGCCACTTCGTGCTAAAAATACCGGCTTGTTGGGGAATATCCCCAAGCCCCTTATGATTTTTTTCTATCGAAAAAAATAGCAATTACTATTGAGTAATTGCTAAATACCAAATGCTCAAAAAAGTGAGCATTATAATTGAGTAATTACTAATCAATATAAATATATTTAAATTGAGTAATTACTCATAAAAATCAAGTACAAGTTCAATTAGTAATTACTCATTATTATATGTTAAAATTTATTGAGTAATTACTAATACATAAAGGTGGTTATTTTATGCCTAGTTCATTTAATAAAAAAGCAAAAACTATAAACGTTAACTTAACACAAGATGAGTACAATAAAATTCAAAAATTAGCAGAAATTCGTCATCTTAACCCAACCAGCTATACAAAACTTGTTGCTTTAGGTAATCGCATTAAGCCAACAGTTATTAAAAGTGAAGATGATACGAATGATTTGCATGAAATTATAGAGCAACTCAAAAACAGTAATAACGCTTTAAAAAGCGAGAGGGATACATTCAAAGAAAAAGCTAATCTATTTGATCTTTTTCTTGAACATGTAAATGAAAATGCCTTTATTGACTTTGATAGTTTTAAGCATGATACAGAATTAAGAAAAGCTATTATGAATTTCAAAAAAGACAGAGAAACCTTTTAATTAGGTTACTCTGTCTTTTTCTTATTGCCAGAATTCTATTTGCTTTTGTAATTGTTTTTCATTTTCTCTTAAAGTCGATTTCATCAGTTCAGTTAAGTCAATTGGAGATATTTCTTTGATTATTTTTTTATATTTATTCTTAGTACGTCTTTCTAGTTTTCCCCATTCTTCTTCATCATTCAACAACATAAAAACCATTGCTCTGTCAGAAGTACGCTCAATAGTTTTCCAATCTGGTTGTAATATATGCAAATCATTAAAGCAATCATTCCAATAATCAACCATATTTCGTTTCAATTCAATTTCTACACGCCACAAATGTTCAGACATCACTTCAACATCTGCATTGTCTTTACGCTCTTGTTTTTTATTATAAATTCTAATAAATCTATCACTATCTCTTACACCGAAATATTTTGTTTCAGGCTTACCATTACGACCATAAAAGATAGTTTTCTTAACTGATTTATCAGTCATTGCGTAGTAATCGCTCAAATCATCTTCAAAATCAAAAGCTAAGTCTAGTCTTGTAAAACCGTCATCTTCCATGTAGTCGATAATGTTTTGTTTTAACCAAAGCATCTCTTCGTGTGTAAGTTTATTCGGATTAAATTCAACACGCATATTACGTCTATCCCATGTATCTGCTTTTACTTTGTCATATTCAATATAAACTTTTTCTTGTAGAGCTTTAGCTTTAAATTTAGTTTGTAATATATCCCAAAGTCGAATTTGTGGTTCAACACTCATAAATTCTGATAGTTTTTGAGCATTGTCACGACTGAGATTTCCAACAATTGTCATAGCGTCAAAACTTAATTTTGGAAAGGGGGTGTACATAGTATGTCGGTTTAACCGGCTATTAGAGCATCCTCTTTTTTAAATAATTAATGTAATTAATATTAAAAACGTACTAATTATGAATAGAATGGAAGCTATTTTTTCACGTTCGAAAAGGTATATTGATGTTGAAAGAGTAAATAATAATAAACAAATTCTTCCGAAAAATTTATTAAAGTAAACAACATGACTTAAATCTAATATATATCCAATAAAGAATATAACACTTGCTATAAACAAAATAATTTGATATTTTTTCCAATCTTTCATTTAATCTTTCCTTTTATTTATTCTTTTATCAATAATTACATAAAAAAATCTGTTGAAAAGTTGAATAAATGGTATGATAAAATAATTTATGTAGTTTTAAATTATAGAGTGTTAATTATATACAACATTACTACCCATAAGGAATGCTATGGCAACAAAAGGGAACTCAAAAATGAGTTCCCTTTTGTTGTTTATTCTTCTAATTTTATTCTTCTAATTTCAGGTACATCTGGGATAAAAGCATGTTTGATTTTTATATAAAGTTTTGCAGGTTTATCATTCAGATCCACTTGGTAATATCCGATATCACCACTTCCTTGATTATCTGATTGTAATTTAATTGATATTTTTTTAGAGTCTTTTAAAACTTGATAAGTTTTATTATTGTTTGCTATATCATGTAATTTTTTTGTATTGTGATTGTTTATATAACTATTGATTTGTTTTTCGCTAGAATAACAAGCCCATTTATCAAAGAATAAAAAATTCATAAAAATATAACAAATAATTATAATCATGATTATGCCAATGATATAAAATGATTTTTTCATAAAAAAACACCTCATCATCAAAGATTTTTTTATAATTTATGATAACTTAAAAATACGAAGTTTTTCTACATAAAATAATTAAGTTTCAAGGAGATGTAAAAATTGAGAAGTATCATTAAATTAATGTTAGCAGGTATTTTAATCTTAGGAGTTGGTATGGCTAGTTTAGAATCAAATCAGGCTCATGCTGAAGAGAATCATGATAACACTCCACAAAATGTTAAATTAGTTGGTACTTATAATGCGGATCAAGTCGATTCTCAAACAATGCAGCAATTTAAAAACATTGAAAAAGAAGATGGTTCTGTTGCAAAGTTAAAATTATATGCACATCTATACAAAACTATAAAAGCAAATATTGTTTTAACAGTAAAGAGTTTTGTTAGTATTAATTATTTTTCGTTTTTCAGTATAAATATTACATGATTTTTAACTTTGCAACAGAACCAAATTATGACTAAAGCCAAATAGATTTAGTGAATTTATATTTTTATGCATGTTTGCAACTATTTTACCTAGTTTTCTATAGCTTTCAGGATAAGCATGGCCATTTTCAATGAACTCTAACAGTAAAAAAGAATTATTGTCTAATTCTCCTTTATTAATAATTTGAGGAACAGGAATATTTTTATCAGTTAATTCTTTTAAACTGGATAACTCATAATCAAAAAAATTTGATTTAGTATTAGGTTGTAGCTTTAAAAAATATTTTTTGTTGGAAGCATCAACTGAAAAAGATAGATTCACATATCCCCCTGCAATAGGAAATATTTTTTGAATATTTTTAATTGGTAATTTAGAATAATCAAAATTATACATAGTTTATCACCTTTTGCTTGGCTTTGATAACTCATGGCCACTCTACTAAAATAGAGTGGCCATGTTTGTTTAATATAATAAGGAAATTTTTATTTCTTTATTATTAAAATGAATAGTATTTTCATATTCATCTATAACATTTAAGTGTATATTTTTAATCAGCAAATTTTCTTTAAACATATTTTTATTGGTTTTTATTGATTCTAATAATTCCCCAGTTACACCGATATAAATATCAATACGTTGATTTATTGGTAAATTTTTCTTTTTTCTTAATTGTTGAATTAATCTAATGAGCTCTCTAGCATGTCCTTCGCGAATTAATTCAGGAGATAAATTTTTATCTAATAATATAACGCAGTCATTATCTTCACTGAGTTGATAACTATCCTTAGGTAAGGTTTTAATTATAAAATCATCCTTAGTTAACTCAGCATCAGAAGATAAACTTTTGAAGTTATTAGACTCAATTAAACTTTTTTTATCATACTCTGATAGGGAGTCTATCAATGTTTGAATATTTTTCGTTTTGTTCCCTAGTTTTGGTCCCACAGAAGAAAAATTCAATTTAAGCTCATAGGTAATATAGTCATTAATATTATCAGTTAATTCAATGTTTTTTATATTTAATTCGTCTTTTATTATTGAATAGTAATTAGGTAAAAAACTTAAGTTTAATTGACTATTAGGTTTAATCACCATTTTCGATAAAGGTTGCTTAATTTTTAAATCTGCATTTTTGCGAGCCTGTCTAGATAATTCTACAATTTTTATAACGGTATGCATTTCATCTTCCAATGCTTGATTAATAAAACTTTCTTTATATTGTGGATAATCTTGTAAATGCACACTTTTTCCAGTCAAATTATAATGGATTTTTTCAGATATAAATGGAACAAATGGAGCCACTAGTCTTGATAAAGTTGTTAAAATTTCATAAAGCGTATTGTACGCATCTTTTTTATCGTTAGAA
This sequence comes from Staphylococcus sp. FSL W8-1270, assembly GCF_038007165.1. Lineage (NCBI taxonomy): Bacteria > Bacillati > Bacillota > Bacilli > Caryophanales > Staphylococcaceae > Staphylococcus > Staphylococcus sp. FSL W8-1270. Next base: position 3,649 of record NZ_JBBOWQ010000003.1, on the reverse strand, counting down.
ATTCCTTGTTCCCAAAATCGTCCTCTCGATCTCCGAATATACCAATTACTTATTGTATTGGTATATTCGTTAATTAATCTGGCTGCGGAAGTGAAATCGTAATTATTTACATAAATATTACTTTCTTTTATTAAGGTGTTTAAGCGAGAAAGAGCCCAATTATCTAATGTATTTCTACTTTTTGTAATTTCATTATTAGGATTATAGTGATCTATTTTATTATACATATTATAAAATTTATAAATATTATCAAGCGTATCTATAAATTTCGATTTGGTCTGAGCTACTATATTTTCTGAGAATCTTTTGTTATTCCATGGAGCACTATCCGAAATTAAGGCCCATCTTAAAGAATCGGCTCCGTACTTATTAATTAATTCAGTTGGATTAATAACGTTTCCTTTACTTTTAGACATTTTTTTACCATTACTGTCTAGAATATGTCCTAAAGATAAAGCACGTTTATAAGAAGATTTTCCTTTTAGAATAGTAGAAATTACTAGTAAACTGTAAAACCAGCCTCTCGTTTGATCAACTCCTTCTGCAATAAAATCAGCTGGAAAGTGTTGATTAAAAATTTTCTGGTTATCAAAAGGATAATGATGCTGAGCAAACGGCATAGAGCCGCTATCAAACCAAACATCGATTACTTCTTCTACTCGAGACATTTTCCCATTACACTTAGGGCAACTAAGAGTGATATTATCAACATAAGGTCTATGCAACTCAATATCTTCATCAATTTTATTGATGGAATTATTTTGTAAATCCTTAATACTACTTGGTGCGTATTCGTGATTACAATCATTGCAAATCCATACATTTAATGGTGTTCCCCAATATCTATTTCTACCAATGTTCCAATCAACCATATTTTCTAAGAAATTTCCCATTCTCCCTTCCTTAATATGAGAAGGAAACCACTCTATATTATTATTATTGTTAATAATTTCATTCTTAAAATTAGTTGTTTTAATAAACCAACCTTCCATCGCATAATATATCAAAGGATTACCACATCTCCAACAATGAGGATAATTATGCTCATATTTTTGTTTTTTATATAAAAGTTGTTTTTTGGATAATAATTTTATGATTTCTATATCACTATTTTTAGCTTTATTACCAACTAATTCAGGGAACCTATCATTATATACTCCTTCTCTTGTTATAACATTTAAGAAATCCAAATCACGCTCTAAAACCAATTGGTAGTCATCTTCCCCATGAGCTGGTGCTATATGAACAATACCAGTTCCTTCTGAGTTAGTAACAAATTCTCCATCAACAACGTAATATGCATTAACTAAACCGTCGCTTTCAAAAGGAGGAATGTATTTTAAATTAATTAAATTACTTCCTGAAAAGGTATCAATAATTTCGTATTTTTCAGTTATTATAGAATTAATTAGATCTGTAGCTAAGATATAATACTCATTTTCTACCCGAATTTTTGAATAATTAAGATCTTTATTTATAGCTAATGCTACATTTGCAGGCAAAGTCCAGGGAGTGGTAGTCCAACTTAAGAAATAAGTATCTTTACTATTTGTAAGTTGAAATTTAACAACAGCTGATAAATCTTTAACGTTTTTATAGCCTTGCGCTACTTCATGAGAACTTAAAGCGGTTTGATCATGTGTACAATAAGGAGTCACCTTATGTCCCTTATATAATAGTCCTTTTTTATGGAATGTAGATAATATATTCCATACACTTTCAATATAATTATTCTCAAGAGTTATATAGGGGGAGTCCATGTCAACCCAGTATCCTAAATCTTTAGAAAAATCCCGCCATTCTTTTTCATAATTAAATACACTTTTTTTACATTCATTTATAAAATTTTCTATTCCATACTTTTCAATGTCTTGTTTTCCTTTAATTCCAATTTTTTTTTCAACCTCTAATTCAACTGGTAAGCCATGGGTATCCCATCCTGCTTTTCTTTCTACATAAAAACCTTGCATAGTTTTTAATCTTGCAACTAAATCCTTGATTACTCTTCCAAGAACATGGCCAGCATGAGGAAGGCCATTTGCAGTTGGGGGGCCGTCATAAAAAACAAAACTTTCCTGTCCTTTTCTATTGTCAATTGATTTTTTAAATATCTTTTGAGTATTCCAAAATGCTGATATTTCATTCTGGGTGTTTAAATATTTCTTTGTCAAAACTTTTCAGCCTCCTAGAGTATCACTTATTTCGTTATTTTTACTATTAGTCTTGGTGAATTTTCATGAAATTCATTTCCTTTCATGTCTCCATAGAAAGATATATTGGATAAAGTAAAGTTATAATACAAACTACTGCAAATTATATCATTAGTAGTATATAATTTAAATTTTAATTCTCTTGAAAGGTCTTTGCTATATTCGTTATTTTTATAAACATCCCATGTTGAAACTATACTATTATAAATTTTATTTATTTTAATAGTTTGATTAACTTCGTAATCTTTGAAGTTGAAAATCATTTGTTCTTCAAAATTTTTATAGAAAAAGGCGGGGTTCATCAAATCTATAATTAAAATACCACCTTTTTTTAAGGAGGTATAACTATTTCTTAACAAATTTTTTAAATCATTTTTTTTATATCCGATAGAAGTATTTAAATTAAGAATTAAGTCGACGTGATTTTCTGGGAATTCTTCATCTAAAGATTGTCTTTTACCTAAAATGCCATTTTTTTTATATGCAAAGTTCAACATTTCCTCAGATTTGTCAAAGCTAATAACATGATGACCTTTATCTATCAAAAATTTAGAATGAAAACCACAGCCACAACAAGTATCGATGATTTTTCTTTTCTCTTTTTTTAATGAAGGAACAATGTGACTTAAGTTATTAATTTGCTTTTGACAAAATTCAACATAATTTTCTGATATTTCATTGTTCTGCCAATCAATATAAAAGTTATCAAAGTAATTTGTATTTAGCCGATTCATTATTGCTCTCTCCATTCCTGTATACTTTTACTAATAATAGTGCAGACCCTTTTTACATCATTGATAGATAAACGATTATGTAAGGGTAATGTAACTAAACCTTTAGAAACCTCCTCTACAATTGGTAATAAGTTTTTTGATTTATAATAACTAAATTTATGTAAGGGAGTATAATGGAAACTAGTCTGTATCTTCTCATTTCTAAGATCAGTAATCATTTTTTCTTTCAAAATAGGATTTTTTACAAATATAACAAAAATATAATTAGAACTATCAGTATTATTTGTTAGAAATGGAATAGTTATTTCTTTATAACCCAACAATAATTCTCTATATTTGTTTACTAAATTCTTTCTGTGTATTTTGTTTCTTTTCATATTTTTAAATTGAGAAATACCTAAAGAAGCACGTAGATCATCCATTCTATAGTTGTAACCTAAGTTATTTACATCATATGTAGAAATACTGGAATTATATCGATTCCATGTCTCTGTAGTCATACCATGTGTTCTTAAAGAACGGATTTTTTCATGAAAATCCTTATTGTTAGTAGCAATTACTCCGCCTTCACCTGTTGTTATATTTTTATTAGGATAAAAACTAAAACAAGCTAGATCTCCATAAGTACCTAAAGATTTATTGTTGTAACTACTAGTAATAGCATGTGCAGCATCTTCAATTAAATATAGATTGTATTCTTTTGCT
>NZ_JBBOWQ010000002.1:0-25397 GCF_038007165.1 Staphylococcus sp. FSL W8-1270 | reverse complement strand
AATATAAACCTCTTCTTTTTCATATTTAGATAGAGGTAATAAGACGCGTTATTATATTTAATAATATCTCATTCTTGAAGTCATATTGTTTATACTATATAATTATATGTACTTATTATATAAACAACGCATCATTTAGAGTATATATGTTAGCGTTTATTACCTAAAGCGTTTAGTCGGGCCAACGACTAAACGCTTTTTACTTTATTAAAATCTAAGTTAATAGTAACAAAGTAAAAAAGAAGAAACAATAAATTATGTAACTTCTTATAAGTAACATGTTACATGTAACAAAAACCCAATTAGGATAGTGAACTAATGTAAAGAGTAAAGACATAGTAAATAAAGATTGAAAAAAAGTAATTTCAATAGTAACATGTTACATGTAACAAAAACCCAATTAGGATAGTGAACTAATGTAAAGAGTAAAGACATAGTAAATAAAGATTGAAAAAAAGTAATTTCAATAGTAACATGTTACATGTAACAAAAACCCAATTAGGATAGTGAACTAATGTAAAGAGTAAAGACATAGTAAATAAAGATTGAAAAAAAGTAATTTCAATAGTAACATGTTACATGTAACAAAAACCCAATTAGGATAGTGAACTAATGTAAAGAGTAAAGACATAGTAAATAAAGATTGAAAAAAAGTAATTTCAATAGTAACATGTTACATGTAACAAAAACCCAATTAGGATAGTGAACTAATGTAAAGAGTAAAGACATAGTAAATAAAGATTGAAAAAAAGTAATTTCAATAGTAACATGTTACATGTAACAAAAACCCAATTAGGATAGTGAACTAATGTAAAGAGTAAAGACATAGTAAATAAAGATTGAAAAAAAGTAATTTCAATAGTAACATGTTACATGTAACAAAAACCCAATTAGGATAGTGAACTAATGTAAAGAGTAAAGACATAGTAAATAAAGATTGAAAAAAAATAATTTCAATAGTAACATGTTACATGTAACAAAAACCCAATTAGGATAGTGAACTAATGTAAAGAGTAAAGACATAGTAAATGGGAGGTATTATTTTGAGCATAATAACAGTTGGAAATTTTAAAGGTGGTGTAGGTAAAACAACAGTAGCCACGTTACTTTCTTATATTGCATCTGAAAATTATGATAAAAAAGTACTTTTAATAGATTTTGATCCTCAGGGAAATGCAACTCAAATTATGAAAAGAACTTATCCGGAATTTGAGGAAGAAAAGATTTCATTTATAAACATGCTAAAAAATGGAAATATAGATCAAAGTATTGTGAAATTAACTTCCAAATTATCACTATTACCAGCTGATTCATCTTTGGCTAACTTATCCGATATCATTTCAAAGACAGATATTCTAAAGAAAAGATATATTTTAAAAAATGTGGTTGAAAAAATTAAAGAAATTCACGATTTCGACTATATATTTATTGATGTACCACCTACTATTAACTCTGATTTCACTAATAATGCTGTTTATGCAAGTGATTACATTTTAATGGTATTTCAAACACAACAATCTGCTTATGAAAGTAGTCTTTCATTTGTTAATTTTTTAAGGGATCGAAAAAAAGAATCAGATTTATCGTTTGAATTGGTTGGCGCTGTTCCAGTATTAATTAAAAAAAGTGGACGTGTAGATAAACAGATATTAGATATGTCTAAATCAGCATTTTCTGAAGCACTCTTTGAGAACCAGATATATCAAAGAGAAAGAATAAAAAAATTTGCCGCTGATGGAATAAAAGATAAAGATATGCATGACAAAAAAGTTATATATATGTTTAACAAAGTCTACGAAGAATTAGTTAATAGAATTAGATTAATTGAGGGTGAGTGATATTTATGGCAGGATTTTTAGATAACATAGATACATCTGAGGTAAAATATACGGAAAATTATAAACCGGTATCTAAAAGTACGACTATGAGAGTGGACACTGATATAAAAAAAAGACTAAATCAAATGGCATTAGATAAGGATACATCTATAAAAGCTATAGTTGATGAAGTGTTAGGAGAATTTTTGGAAAAAAATAAGTATTAGTATTATATATATATTGAAAGAGTGTGTCATTACTTTAGACTGTAATGACACACTCTTATTTTAAATAACTTCTGATAATCATCAGTTATGTTAAACTCTAACAAAAACTAAATTATCAGAAGAATTATCTAGGGTATTAAACATAGGTAAATCAATTTTCTATCGCCAATAGTATAAACATCATCCATATTAATCTGAAGATAGCTACATAATTCTTTAACAGCATAGCCTTTATTTGTATAAGGCGCCATAAACTCTATTAAATATGGTTTGTTTTGAGGTTTCTATGTTTAATCATTTAATTTTTCATTATATAAATCGAATAATTATAAAAAGTCATCATACTTTTTATTTTTTAAAAATATTTGAAAATTTAATAGTAATCCAATTATAAGATCAAATATCATTATCATTATAATCAAGGCAACTATAATCACTGTGACACTCGTTACATAACAAGCTAGTAATCTCCAGATAAAATTGACATTTTCACCAATTCCATAACTTAACATATTACAAAGTAGTAAAAGAATAATAATACCTATACTGTAAATTAAAATTGTCAGTGTATATTTTTTAATAACTCTATTAGGAAACAATAGTTCATCTATTAGGTTCTTTTTCACCAGTATCTCTCGTTCAATTCTATCTTTGTCACAGATTTTGATTTTACTATTTTTTATTTTTTCCTCTAATAAAATAACCTCGAACGATCTGCTAATTTTTAATAAATATGCAGGAAAAGCTAATGTTAAGCATAATGTAATTAATTCATTTACATTGTTCATGTAACTTATAAAATAGATGAAAGTTGCTACTAGTGCTCCTAAAAATATAGTTATATTAAGTTCTACATCAAATATTTTAAAAATATCTGCTCTATTCATCAGTTAATCATCCTTTCAAGGTTTATTAATACTAATAAATTATTAGATATAGGTATATCATATTATTAATTTAAGAAATTGTCTTTTATAATTTTACTTAATAATAAAAAAGTAGAACCATTTAAAATTAATGGTTCTACTTTTTAACTATTACTAATTTTAAAAATAAACTAATCTACAATATCTAAAAATATATGTTTAGTACTATTTTTGTTTAGTTATATCAAGTGATTTGGGAATTAACAAATAGACAACTATTGAAATGATAATCATGATAATCCCACCTACTAAAGCAGTTGCTACAAAAGCATCATTAAATGATGTTACAGCCTCGTTTGCAAGCTGTTTTATCCCCGTAGCTTTAGCTACTTCGACAGCGCCCACTACAGATTCTTCAGCTACATGAGCTAAATCTCCAACTATACCTTTTGATGAAAAAGATGAAATATCTAAAAATACACGATAAAGCATAGAAGATAGGCTACCAAGTACTGCTACACCAAAAACATTTCCAAGGTCATACATAGACTCTTCAACAGCAGCTGCATTACCTGCTTTTGATGTAGGTGTTTCTAACATTATTAGAGCAGATGCAACTGCTAGTGAAGCCGTACCAGCTCCAACTAAAATTAATGCTAAAGCCATTGTAGAATATGATAATGGATGACCAAAGAAATACATAATAAACATGCCAATGGCTGCAATTCCAATTCCGGAAGGTAACACTATTTTCGGTCCAAATCGCGCCGCTAATCCGGGTGCAATTGGTGCAAACACCATATCTCCTATTGCCATAGGTAATAGGTATAAGCCAGCTTTAAAAGGAGAAAGTTCTTCCACAACCTGTAACCATTGTGAAGCTAATAACAAAACAGATGTCATTGCAAACATTGTCATAAATGCAGCAATTGTACCAGCTGAAAATGATCTCTTTTTAAAAAGTCTTACGTCTAACATTGGATCAGAACTTGATAAATTACGTTTAACAAATATCACTATCATGGTAATTGCTAATACTATTACAACCCATGGAATAATATCTGCTAGTCCTTCTTTTGAAAATTCTTTGATACTCCATACCAGTCCAATCATGCCTGCAATTGATAAAATTGTAGAAGGAATATCCCACGAGTGAGACTTTTCTTTTGATAACTTAGACTCTGGTAATAAAAATAAACCTGCTACAACTGCTATTATCACAAACGGTACATTAATTAAAAATGCCGAGTGCCATGAAAATTGCTCAAGTAAAGCTCCTCCGATAATTGGTCCAAAAACAGCACCTATCGATGAAACGATTGACCATACAGCTAATGCAGTGGCCCTTTCTTTAGGGTTTTCAAAAATTACTCTTATCATTGAAAGAGTAGTTGGCATTATTAAAGCACCTGCAATACCAAGTAAAAATCGAATAGCTATTACGAACTCTGCACTTTCTGCGAAAAATATAGCTAATGAAACGAGGCCAAATAAAGCAAATCCAGTTAATAATGCTTTTTTTCTTCCCCATTTATCAGCAAAGGCACTCAATGGAATTATAAAGCCAGCTAAAACAAGAGAGTATATATCAACTATCCATAACTGTTGGGTACCAGAAGGCTCTAACTCTCTTACTAATTCCGGTAAAGCCATAATTAATATTGTCATATCCATTGTAACAACAAACAAACTAACAGCTAATACTACTAGTGCAGTCCATCTTTTTTTTGATGTCATCATATCAGTAGTTTTTGTAAAAAATGAAATCATTTAAGTTCCCTCCAATCCTTATAGACCGTTCGACCGGTCTATAAGGATTATAATCTATTTTTTTACATATTACAACAAAAAATCTTGCGAAATTTAAATGGCTGTATTGTGTTATACAATTATTCTTTGAATTTTTTGTGCTATCATTGATAGTACTTAATACTCATTAAAGGCGTGATGAACTTGAAAGATAAAATACTAGGTGTCGCAAAGGAATTATTTATAAAAAATGGATATAATGCCACTACTACTGGAGAAATTGTTAAATTATCAGAAAGTAGTAAAGGGAATCTTTATTATCACTTTAAAACAAAAGAAAATCTATTTTTAGAAATTTTAAATATAGAAGAATCTAAATGGCAAGAACAGTGGAAAAAGGAACAAATCAAATGTAAAACTAATAGAGAAAAATTTTATTTATATAATGAACTATCTTTAACAACCGAATACTATTATCCACTTCAAAACGCAATAATTGAATTTTGCACTGAATATTATAAAACTAATAGCATTAATGAAAAAATGAATAAATTAGAAAACAAATATATAGATGCTTATCATGTAATTTTTAAGGAGGGTAATTTAAATGGCGAATGGTGTATTAATGATGTTAATGCTGTTAGTAAAATAGCAGCAAACGCTGTTAATGGAATTGTTACCTTTACACATGAACAAAATATTAATGAAAGAATTAAACTTATGAACAAGTTCTCTCAAATTTTTTTAAATGGACTTAGTAAATAATTATATATATATTCTTGAAATACCAATAAATATTATTTCTAAATTACGTTCATTATTGATAAAAAATTTAAATAGTATTACTACACAAAAAGAGAGTGCGAATTCGCACTCTCTTTTTTCTTGTATAATTATTAAAAGATCATTTCAATAATATAATATGAGTTTTGAGACTCTGTGAGAGCCTCTTATTTGCATTGACGACCCATTTATCAAGATGATCCCTTATCATGCTTAATTCTATAAACTGTCTGTCTTGTGATATTAACTTCTTTCGCAATCTTACTAATTGCTTTCCCTTCTTCTAACATTTCCACCACGCGATGATAAATAATACGTTTCTGTGGGTCTTTGGCATTTGGTGAATAAAGTAAGGGGCGCCCTTTATATACGCCTTTTTCCTTCGCAACTTGAATTCCTTGCGCTTGTCGACGTTTACTTTCATTTCTCTCTTGTTCTGAAACCATTGCTAAAATTTGAACGATTAAATCTTTCATAAACTTATCCAGTAATGGATTGCCAATCACTTCATTCATCATAGGTAAGCTGGTAATCATTAACTGAACGTCTTTCTCTTTTAAATAACTCACAGTTTCAATAATTTCATCATAATCACGTCCCAAACGATCAATAGATTCCACAACGAATCGATCTCCCATTCTGACAAAATTGAGTGCTTCTTGAAATACAGGTCTATTTTCCACTGACTTTCCCGACTGTTTCTCTGTAAAGATTTTCTCCACACCAAACGTCTTTAAATTATCCAATTGTCTTTCTAAATTTTGATCTATCGATGATACTCTCGCATAACCTATAATCATTCATCTTCACTCCATAATTAATATACACCCTAATCATACGTTCTAATTGCGATAATTTCAACAACTTATTTTGTATGATTAGGGTGTATCCTGTCTAACTTTTATCTTTCTTAAAACTCAGTAATATTTTTTATTTATCTTTATTTTCTTGGTTATTTAACTTATTGAGATAACGATAGATTGTTGTACGTGAAACTTTCCATTGCTCTGCAATAGTTTTAATCGGGGTTCCATTATCATAAAGTGTTTTGAGTAAAGTCAAATCTTGTTTATTTAATTTTTCGGGTCGACCTCCATAGCGTCCTCTAGCACGAGCTGCCATTCGCCCCGCTGAAGAACGTTCTAAAATTAAATTACGTTCAAACTCTGCAAATGCTGCGAATAAATGAAATAACAATTGTCCTGTAGAACTTGATTTATCCATTGTTATATTTTCTTCTAAACTATGAAAACTCACGCCTCGATTATTAAGTTCATTAACTAATGTGATTAAATCTTCCATGTTACGTCCTAATCTATCTAGTCTCCAAACAACAATCGTATCTCCTGACCTCGCAAATTCAATAGCTTTATCTAAACCAGGACGTTTACTTCTTGATCCACTTATATGATCGCTAAATATCTTTTCACAACCATATTGATTTAATCGATCTTCCTGCAAATTCAAATTTTGCAAACCAGTTGAGACTCTTGCATAACCTATTTTCAAAATACAAACCTCCTATGTAGATTTTCATTGTACCATAACTTAATTCTAACCATATTTATGAACATAGATTTTCTGTTGGGTTATTGAACACTAAAATATGTATACTAGCTATATATCTAGATATAAAAAGAGAGTGTACAGAAAATGGTTATTTTCTGGACACTCTCATATTTAATAAAATATTTTAAATGTTATTAACAAAACTAATTTAATAAGAGTCAAGCATAGTTTACATATGTATTATGTTTGAAACATATCTCTAATTACTTTTTACTAATATCATTTAAAATGTCTCGCAATTCTTCAATTTCTTTGTTATTTAATTCTTCATTTTTCGCAAAATTCAGCACTAAACTTTTCATGTCCCCTCCATACAGTTTATTAAGAAAGGTTTTAGCAGTTTTCATTTTAATATCGTCTTCTTTAATATTTGATGAGTAAAAATAAATATTCTCTGATTTGTATCGTTTTATAATCTCTTTTTTATATAGTCTTGTGATTAATGTTCTAATCGTTTTATCGCTAACTTCTTTATATTTTTGAATTTCAACTACAATTTCATTAGCTGATACTGATTTTTTATCCCATATTATATTCATAACATCCCATTCAGCCATAGATATTTCAACTTGCTTATTGGCCATTTAAAACACCCATTTCTTTTAATATTTTTTCACTGATTAATTCAGCATTTTTCCCAGACGGCTTTCCATCTGATAAATGTGTAGCAAAATAATACTTATCATGATTTGTAATTACGTAACCTACAAACCACCCATTATTATACTTCCCGTTTACTATACCTGTACCTGTTTTCCCATACAGTTCATACTTTTCATTTTTCTTAATCAATAATGAAGAAGATAATTGATTCTTTGCTTTTTTACTAAAATGGTTATTTTGTTCCATCATATTTTTAAAAACTATTACTTGTTCAAGATTAGATATTTTCAAACTATCTTCCATCCAATAGCTTTTATAACTTCCCAAGTTTTCATTACCATAATTTAATTGCTTGAGTTGAGCCGCAGTATAGTTCTTTGGTATTTGATTACTAATACGTTCGAAGTACCAATTAACTGAATTTTGCATTGCTGTATTTAAATCTTGTTCCTTATTCCAAGACTCGAAAGGATAATGTTTATGATTCCATGACATACGTGAATTTTTATCACTTATGATATGATGGTCAAGTCCAAACATCGCTAAATAAATTTTATAAGTTGAATCAGGAGAATATCTCTTTCTACTTTCTTTTTCATTATAAATATAGTATTTGTCTTTCTTCATGCTGTACATGACGAAAGATCCACTATTTGAACCAAAATTTTTACTTTCATCTAAAATTTGGTGATCGTTCTGTAAGGGCTTTTTATAATTATAATCAGTTATGGATTGCCCCATCAAAAACTGGCTTTGAATTACCATGAGCAAAAAAGTAAAAATACAAATAAAAATTGGAATTAATTTGGACTGTTTTTTCAAATTGGCTTCTTTTATATTAATTAATCTTCTTTTGAGTAATGACTTTTTACCATTAAATGAATGGCTTAATATATTTTTATTAAAAAATGGAATATTTAATACGGAGTCCATAATAGATTCCGCATAAGTTTTAAATTCATTTTTGTTAATATTATTAAGAACAAATCTATCGGCTTCTACTTCATTGTCATGAATTATCTTTCTTTTTACAATATGTATTAATGGATTGTAACTCATAACAATAGAGAAGATATGGTTCTGTTGCAAAGTTGAATTTATAATATAATTTTAACAAAAAGGAGTCTTCTGTATGAACTATTTCAGATATAAACAATTTAACAAGGATGTTATCACTGTAGCCGTTGGCTACTATCTAAGATATGCATTGAGCTATCGTGATATATCTGAAATATTAAGAGAACGTGGTGTAAACGTTCATCATTCAACGATCTACCGTTGGGTTCAAGAATATGCCCCAATTTTATATCAAATTTGGAAGAAAAAGCATAAAAAAGCTTATTACAAATGGCGTATTGATGAGACGTATATCAAAATAAAAGGAAAATGGAGCTATTTATATCGTGCCATTGATACAGAGGGACATACATTAGATATTTGGTTGCGTAAGCAACGAGATAATCATTCAGCATATGCGTTTATCAAACGTCTCATTAAACAATTTGGTAAGCCTCAAAAGGTAGTTACAGATCAGGCACCTTCAACGAAGGCAGCAATGGCTAAAATAATTAAAGCTTTTAAACTTAAACCTGACTGTCATTGTACATCGAAATATCTGAATAACCTCATTGAGCAAGATCACCGTCATATTAAAGTAAGAAAGACAAGATATCAAAGTATCAATACGGCAAAGAATACTTTAAAAGGTATTGAATGTATTTACGCTCTATATAAAAAGAACCGTAGGTCTCTTCAGATCTACGGATTTTCCCCATGCCACGAAATTAGCATCATGCTAGCAAGTTAAACGAACACTGACATGATATATTAGTGATTAGCTATATTTTTTACTTTGCAACAGAACCCTTTTTATTTAAAAATCTCAATATTAATAAAATTAAAGCTAAAAAAGGACGAAAGATTGAATGGTTAGAATTTTCTTTTGAACCTGAGAAACGTATTCATTCGAAACGACAATCTAATATGATAAGTACAGGCAAACCAAAACAATATATAAGCCGTGAAATGACGCCACAATGGTTAAAAAATAACACTTATGAACCAACCACATCTAAGACATCTGCGTATACAGAAGAAGAACGTCAAGCGTTTTTACAAAAAATGAAAAAGTAAAGGAGACCCAGTTATTTGATGAAAACTGTAAAGGAAGTTTCTGAACTTTTAGATGTCTCTAAACAAACAATTCATTATCATTTAAAAAGTTTACCTTCAAATTTGAAGGTAAACAAAGTAGGTAACAAATCATTAATAGATGATAATACAATAGATTATCTAAAAACAATTTTAAATAAAAAAACGACAAAAGAATCGACAAATTGACGATTTAACAATTGCATTAAAACAAGAACAATCTTTGAATTTAAATAGCCAAAATATATTAAGTAATACCAAAAAAATAGAAACTGATAATATAGATTCAAAAGAAGATATCATTACTCCAAAAGCATCAAAAAAAAATGAACAAAAACAATCTATCTTTTCTAAACTATTCAAAAAAAAATAATGTATTCACGCCTAAAGGCGTGAATACATTATTTTCTCTAAAAAGAAATTATCACTTGTTAATTATAATATAGTTAATATTTAGCAAGTGAAGTGTGGTTTATCATATGCAAAAATCCCACTACTGTCCAAAGCAAAGTAGGGTTTTTATTTAATATACAAAATACAAAGCATTTCTATATTGACAAAGGATAAAAATCATACTAACTTATGAATATATGAGCATATATTCATAAGTTAGTATGATTTTCTTCGAGTAACAAAACATTAATTGAAATTTTATATTTTTTAACTCTATAGTTATAAAAACAAAAATTCAAATTATAGAAAATATTTTTCATCATTAAAAAGAGGAGGGATTAAATGGAAAACGATCACAATCATAATCATACACATGGCGCGAACAAAAAGACTTTATTAATTAGTTTTATTATTATTACAAGTTACATGATTGTAGAAGGGTTAGGTGGTTTCTTTACTAACAGTCTTGCGTTAATTTCAGATGCTGGTCATATGTTAAGTGATTCTATTTCTTTAGGTATTGCTTTAATTGCATTTACTTTAGGAGCGAAGCAAGCTAATACAAATAAAACTTTTGGCTACAAAAGGTTTGAAATACTAGCAGCTGTACTTAATGGTATTACTTTGATGTTAATAGCTATCTATATTTTTTATGAAGCTATTGAGAGATTTAAAAACCCCCCTGAGGTAGCTTCTACAGGTATGTTAATTATCGCCTTGGTAGGCTTGTTTATTAATATTATTGTGGCTTGGATAATGCTGCGCGGGAGCGATGTAGAAGAAAACTTAAATATGCGTGGAGCATATTTGCATGTAATAAGCGACATGCTTGGATCTATAGGTGCAGTTATAGCAGCCCTTCTCATTATATTTTTTAGATGGGGGTGGGCGGATCCTTTAGCAAGTGTGATTGTAGCAATTTTAGTACTACGTAGCGGCTTTTATGTAACAAAATCAAGTCTTCATGTATTAATGGAGGGAGCACCAAGCAATATAAATACAAAAGACATTATTAAAACTATTAAAAAATTCAAAGAAGTTAAAAATATTCATGACTTTCATGTTTGGTCAGTAACTAGCGGATTAAACGCGTTATCTTGTCATATTGTTGTAGAAGATACAATGACCATTACTGAAAATGAGTTTTTACTTAAACGTATAGAACATGAACTCAATCATCAAAATATTCAACATGTCACAATACAGACTGAAACTTCTAACAATAATCATAGTGAAAAATTGTTTTGTATCGTGAAAGAAGAAGACAGTCAACATCATCATTAAATAAACGAGTTCGGGACATAAAGTATCTGGATAAGTGAAAAAAGACAATTTCTATTGAAATAATATAGAAATTGTCTTTTTTATAATTTTTTTGATTATTTTCAGCTCGTTGAGCTGTTACTTTTCTTATATTAAGTGCCATTAGCACAAATCCTAGTTCTCTTTTGGCTTTATTTATCCCTCGAACGGACATTCGAGTGAAACCCAAAATAGCCTTCATAAATCCAAAAACAGGCTCCACATCAATTTTTCTTTGACTGTAGATGGTTTTTATTTTTGGTTCTGAAAGCTTTTTATTAATTTGGGCTTTAAAATATTCCCAATTATAATTTTTCATTATTTTTTTATTCGTTTTTGAATTGTATTTCATGCATTGGTGTCTCAGAGGACATTCTGAACAATCATCACATTCATATAATTTGAAGTCTCTCTTAAACCCATATTTATCATGCCGATAGGCATATCTTTTAAAACCCAATCGCTTATTGTTTGGACAAATATATTCATCGTTAATTTCGTCATAATCCCAATTTTGAGTGTTAAAGATGTCGCTTTTATATTTTTTAGTTTTATCTTTTATAAACATACCGTAGGTTATAAGTGGTATTCGATTAAAATCATCTATAATTGCCATATAATTGGGCTCGCTACCATAACCTGCATCAGCTACAATATATTCAGGTAAATGACCGTAGGTCTCTTGAATTGAATTTAAAAATGGTATCATCGTTCTTGTATCAGTCGGATTTTGATACACATTATAAGATAAAACGAATTGAGAATTTGTCGCTATTTGTAAATTATAACCTGGCTTGAGTTGTCCATTTTTCATATGATCTTCTTTCATTCTCATAAATGTGGCATCATGATCTGTTTTAGAATAACTATTTCTATCCTTTAAAATAGATTTTTGGACGTCGTATTTATACTTTCGCCCAGAGTAATCATTAATTTGCTTTTTATATTGTTTAATTTTAGTTCTTTTGAGCCGTATTTGTTTTCTTATTTTAGTACATTTTTCATTATCGATATGTTGATTTAAATCTTCGATTTCTTTATCCAAATGACTACCAATCAAATCTATTTCTTCCTTTGTTAAGTCATTATCGTGATCTTTTTTAATCTCAGGTATAATTTTATTTGTTACCAATTCGTGATAGAGTGCTTTAGAATCTTCATTCATCTTTGTCTCATGGTTTTGAATACTTTTTTTCCATACAAATGTATATCGATTGGCATTCGCCTCAACTTTCGTACCATCAATAAAAATGGTTTGATCATCTATAAGATGTTGTTTCAAACACTGACTATGAAATTGAATAAATAATGATTCTAATAAAGCATCTACTTTTGGATTGACTCTAAATCGATTAATCGTTTTATAAGAAGGCTTTTGATTTTGTGATAACCACATCATCCGGATGCTATCATTAAGTAATTTTTCTATCTTACGTCCTGAAAACACAGATTGTGTGTAGGCATATAGAATGACTTTTAACATCATTTTGGGATGGTATGAGGTTGCACCACGATGATGTCTGAATTCATCGAATTCAGTTTTAGGAATTGTTTCTACAATATCATTGACATGTCGTGAAATATCATTTGTGGGGATAAGAACTGAAGTTTCCAATGGTAGAGTAAGTTGAGTCATGTTATAATCTTTATACATAAGGCACCTCGTTAATTTAGTTTAGTGACATTTATTAAATTATACGAAAGTGCCTTATTTTTTTAAAGTATTTCAATGTAAAATTACATATAAATACAAAGTATTTTGGCGAGACTCTTGAGGGAACAGGACAAGTTGAAGACTACAGGCTGAAGCTGTCCCCTAAGAAAACGAGCCAACAATACGTAGTATTGTAAATAAAGAAGCCAGTAAATGAATTTATAATAAACTCATTTACTGGCTAATTTGTTAGAAATTATGTCCCAGCCTCGTTTATTTAATTATTCCAATATATTTAATATATCTTTTTTGTTATTTTCAAATCCCACGTAATATTTAAACAACTTTTTTTTACCCCAAAAAATTTTTTTATAAAAAACAAATAAGGGAACAATTCGGTTGCCTGATATTTTTTTCATTTCTTCTTCTAAGTCCAAATTTTGACTTACATCTTTATGACTATAACTAATCTCTTGAGAGTTTAAATACCTTTTTGATTCTTGGCAATCAGAGCATGTAGGTCTTGTGTAAAGCTCAAGTTGTATATTTTTATCCAAATATATCTCTCCTAATATAAGTTTTAGCATACATTTTATACAAGTGTACCTCTTAAAACAAACTATAAATATTAATTTTTTATATGAAACTTTTGTATTGACTTATACCTACTAGGGGTATAATATAGATTCCAACAAGAGATACCCCGTTAGGGTATATGAGGAGGGGTGAAATTGAACACTACTACTGTTAAAAACAATGACGCATTGCTCAATAGACTCAAAAGATTAGAAGGACAAATGCGCGGTTTACAATCAATGATAGCAGAAGATAGATATTGTATAGATGTACTAGTACAAATAACAGCAATACAATCAGCCCTAAAACAAGTGGGTTTTATAGTAACTGAAGACCATATATCTAATTGTGTAAGTGAAGGTATTAAAAATGGCAACGGAGAAGAAAGTATCAAAGAATTGATGGTTGTATTAAAACAATTTTCAAAATAGGAGGAAAGAAATAATTGAGTGAAAATATTAAAAAAACCTCATTAGGTATCACAGGCATGACATGTGCAGCTTGCTCGAATAAAGTAGAAAAAAATCTAAATAAATTAGATGAAGTTAACGCTAATGTAAATCCTTCTACAGAGAAAGCTACAATTGAATATAACCCCAATGTTACATCATTAGAAGATATTGCAAATACAATTCAAAAAACAGGTTATGGAGTTTTAACCGAAAAAGTGGATCTCGATGTAATGGGAATGACGTGTGCAGCTTGTTCGAATAAAATCGAAAAAGTTTTAAATCGAATCTCAGGTGTAAATAAGGCTACAGTTAATTTAACCACAGAAAGTGCTACTGTAGAATACAACCCTGATATGACGTCTGTAGATGAATTTCAACAACGTATTAAAAACCTAGGGTATGAGGCACAACCTAAAAAAGAAGCATCAGAAAAAAGTTCCCAAAAAGAAAAACAATTAAAACGACAGTTAATTAAATTAGTTGTTTCAGCTGTTTTAGCAGCTCCATTGTTAATGACAATGTTCGTTCATTTATTTGGTATTCAAATACCACATATATTTATGAACCCGTGGTTCCAATTTGTATTAGCAACGCCTGTTCAATTTGTTATTGGTTGGCAATTTTATGTAGGCGCTTATAAAAACCTTCGTAATGGGTCAGCAAATATGGATGTTCTTGTCGCTTTAGGTACAAGCGCAGCCTTCTTTTATAGTATTTATGAATCGATTAAGTGGTTAATTAATACAAATTATGAGCCACACCTATATTTTGAAACAAGTGCTGTATTAATTACTTTAATTCTTTTCGGAAAGTATTTAGAAGCACGTGCTAAAACACAAACAACAAATGCGTTAAGTAAATTGTTGAATTTACAAGCTAAAGAAGCACGTATATTACGCAACGGTGAAGAGACTATGGTTCCTTTAAGTGAGGTAAAAGAAGGAGACTATTTAGTTATCAAACCAGGAGAAAAAATACCAGTAGATGGCAAAATAATTAAAGGTATGACTTCAATTGACGAGTCAATGTTGACAGGTGAATCTATTCCTGTTGAAAAAATGCAAAATGATAATGTTATAGGATCAACAATGAATAAAAATGGAGCAATTACTGTTGAAGCAACAAAAGTTGGTAAAGATACAGCTCTTGCCTCCATTGTTAAAGTTGTCGAAGAAGCGCAAGGTTCTAAAGCGCCAATACAAAGACTAGCAGATATTATTTCTGGATATTTTGTACCTATCGTTGTAGGTATCGCGATTTTCACATTTATTATATGGATTTCATTAGTTCAGCCGGGACAATTTGAACCAGCCTTAGTTGCTGCAATAGCAGTATTAGTTATCGCTTGTCCTTGTGCGTTAGGCTTAGCTACGCCTACTTCTATAATGGTGGGTACCGGAAAAGCTGCTGAAAATGGCATTCTATTTAAAGGTGGAGAACACATTGAAGGTACACACGCTATTAATACAGTTGTTTTAGATAAAACTGGCACTATAACAAATGGCACACCTGAAGTCACTGATTTTAGTGGAGATGATCAAACATTACAATTGTTAGCTAGTGCAGAAAAAGGTTCTGAACACCCACTAGCTGAAGCTATCGTAAGTTATGCTAAAGAAAAATCATTAGAATTTTTAGAAGTAGACCATTTTGAAGCTATACCAGGGCGCGGTATAAATGCAACAATTGATGGTAAAGAACTTTTTGTCGGAAATCGAAAACTAATGAGTGAAAAAGGAATCCAAACTAATGAAGCTGAAACAAATCTCGCTCAATTTGAAAAAGAAGGAAAAACTGCAATGCTTATAAGCGTAGATAACGAATTGAGAGGGGTTGTCGCTGTAGCTGATACAGTTAAAGATACTGCCCAACAAGCTATTCAAAAACTTCATGAATTAGGTATTGAAGTTGCTATGTTAACTGGTGATAACAAACGTACCGCACAAGCAATAGCAAAACAAGTTGGTATAGACACGATTATTGCAGAGGTTTTACCAGAAGAAAAAGCTTCTAAAGTAGCAGAAATTCAATCTGAAGGTAAAAAAGTAGCTATGGTTGGAGATGGTGTCAATGATGCTCCAGCACTAGTTAAAGCAGATATTGGTATTGCCATTGGTACAGGTACAGAAGTTGCAATCGAAGCTGCTGATATAACTATTTTAGGAGGAGACCTTTTATTAATTCCAAAAGCAATAAAAGCAAGTAAATCTACAATTCGTAATATTCGCCAAAATCTATTTTGGGCGTTTGGTTACAATGTTGCAGGTATCCCTATAGCAGCAATTGGTCTGCTAGCACCTTGGGTTGCGGGAGCAGCAATGGCTTTAAGTTCTGTAAGTGTTGTCACAAACGCTTTACGTCTAAAACGTATGAAATTATAAGAATCTTATATTTCTTGAAAGGAGGTGACAACATTGACTAACGAAGTTATTAATGTAGAAGGTATGAGCTGTGACCATTGCAAGCATTCAATTGAAAAAGCATTAAATGGATTAGATGGTGTAACATCTTCAGAAGTAAGCTTGGCGAATGGGAATGTGGAAGTTGAATTTGATGAAAATCAAGTAGCTTTCAACGACTTTAAAGAAGCTATTGAAGATCAAGGTTACGATGTAATTAAATAATTTAAATAGTTGGGCATATCGTTTAATGATATGCCCTTATTAAAAATTAAGGAGGATAAAAATATGAATCATAATCATGAATATCATTCAAACAAACCCGAAATTAAAGCAAATGTTGTATATAGAGATGGTAATATAGAAATTACGTTAGAAGATGAATTTAATAATGCCCCATTATTAGATACTATGCATGAAAAAGAAATGCATTTCGTTTTAGTATCTAATGACATGGAGAAATATTACCACCTACACCCTCAAAAAAAGCATGAAGGTTTATTTATAATTAACCAACAATTAGAGCCAGGAACTTACCAGGCTTTTGTTGATGTTACACCAAAAAACCATGTGTATTCCGTTCATCCTATTGAACTGCAAATTGGAGATAAAATAACCTCTACAACATCTTTAAATTCTGATAAAAATTGGGTAAAAGTTAACAAAGGAGTTCATGTAACTTTAAATTCTATAAGTGCTAAAGAAGATGAACATGTCCCTTTAACTTTCAATACAGAATTAACTCCCCAACCTTATTTAGGAGCTTTAGGACATGTGATTATATTTGATGAGCAATTAACTGATTATATTCATGTTCACCCAGAATCACCTGATTCTACAACCTTTTATGCTCATTTTCCTAAAAAAGGGATGTATAAAATTTGGGCAGAATTTAAATTTAATGATGAAGTGCATAGATTTACTTATAATATTAAAGTTGCATAAATCTATTAGCAAAAGCTTAAAAATCAGTAAATTGTAAAGAGTTATTTAGATAATACAAAACGCTTTATAAAAAATCGAAAATTTAAGATAGAAAGTTGATGAAGAAAGTATCAAAAAATTGTAGTGGTTGTTTATATTGCAACATTCACTGAATTTTTATAGTTAATAACCTATTATTTAAGGAGTAATTTATTGATTAAGTTTGAATATTTTGAGGAGAAAGATTTTGATTTATTAATAAACTGGATAAACTCTCCTGAACTTTTAGTCAAATGGGCAGGTACAGATTTTAATTATCCCCTAGATGAAGAACAATTAAAGGAATATATTAAAGACACAAATAAAGAAAATTCTAGTAAAATAATTTATAAAGTTATCATTGAAGAAAATAATTCAAAAAAAATTATAGGTCATATTGCTTTAAATAATATAGATTTTAAAAATTGTTCCGCCACGTTAAGTAAAGTTTTAGTAGGTGATCCGCAAATGCGTGGCCAAGGATTAGGCCCTAAAATAATAAAGAAATTATTGAAAAAGGCTTTTGAAGATTTGGGACTACACAGAATTGAATTAGGTGTTTTTGCCTTTAATAAATCAGCTATTAAAAGTTACAAAAAGATTGGATTTATAAAAGAAGGAGAAAAAAGAGACTTTAGAAAATTAAATGGAGAATATTATAATTTATGGCAAATGAGTATGTTAGAAAGCGAATGGTCTTGAATAATTTTAAACAAAAATAGTCCTCTTATTTTAATAAGAGGACTATTTTTGTTTATTTAGAGCGTACTCAAAAATGACATTTTGTATATAAAATTTATTTTGATTCATAAGTAATTCAGCTAATGACTTCTATTTTATTAATTTTAGCTATATATTAATATAGAAATAATAGTAAACATCTAATTAACTAAGATAGACAATTACAAAGACTTTACACTAAAATTCTTCTGAGTATGTTGAGGGGAATTATTGACAGAATTATCTTTTTTACTGTTTTAAATCTTTCACATATCTTTCCAATGCTAAATAATCTACACACATTGATTCAAAAAATGAAACTTTTTTTATCACAGCATTTTTATATACTTTTTGGGCTTTATTTACGATTCTTTGATTTTCTTGCCTAATAAAAATTAATTGGTTAGTTAATAAGTTATAATATTCTAAATCTTGCTCCTTTATGTATTGCATATCTATTTTAGAAAGATATTTATCAGGAACAGGTATCATATTTAAAAATAATAGATATCCTAATCTATTTTGAATATTATTAACCTCAAACAATTTTATTGATAGTTGATTATTTAGTTTTTTATTTTCTTTAGGGGAACTTAAGGGGACAAAATAATTAAGATCATTAATAGATAATACAACTCCTAAATAAGGACGAGTGGATTTATTTAATAATACTCTCTCATCTACATTTCTTAATTCATTAATATAATCTTCATCAACATAGTATAATTTCATAATTTCTCCTACAGTATAAAAATAAAGCGACCAAATATTTGGTCGCTTTTCAATGTCTACTTGTGGCAAGACCTCTCCATTTTTTCAATTCCAACTTTTAGCATGGACTCTCTATTTTTTCAATGTCTACTTGTGGCAAGACCTCTCCTATATACATTTTAAATTTTAGCACTGTATAAATCATATGTCAATTTTTTATCTTTATATTATATTTCTCAGAACCGTTCAAATTGGTTTTCTAAGAGAAAAATGATTAAAGATTTACTAACTGATTTTTCATTAGAAATAAAGCAGGTAGACGCTTGGTACAAAATACTTTCTACACCGATACAAATCCACAATTGATTGGAAAGAGTAAAATCCTTTGACAAGCTAATTACCGTATTGTTGATAGTATAAGAAAAGACTTATTAACCAAAAAAATCCTACAAAATCAATAATAATAGTCTTTTACATTTCTCCACCAACCAATGTTATAGTCCAATTAACGAAAATGATTAGCAAAGTAATGATCCCTCTCTGCGACTAGATTGATTCTTGATAGATAGGCGAACTATATATATCATGTTCTAATATACGACCTTTGATAAGTTATTTTCTCTTAATCTAAATTTGTTATCATTTTTTCTTTTTAAATAAATTTTTGGTAATAATAAATGCAACTACATATAACTCAACTGTTACCATTAATGGTAACGTGAAAAGACCCATATACATAAATATATCATTTGCGTGCATTATTCTATCCCAATCATCAACGACACTGATGAAGTTCCACACAAAATACCCTGTAGGGACCCCAAATATTATTAAACCTATAATCATTTTTAACAGTAATTGTTTATCTCTTAGACTCATCGTAGCTATTTTAATGTCTTCTAACGTTAACCAAGATTTTTTTTGAGATGTACTAATTTTTAAATCCTTTATTCCTGTTATATCTTTTTCTGTCTGATATCCTAAGGCATCTTTTAGAATTAATTTATCTCTACCATTAATACTCACTCTATCTATAATTTCTCTTTCAATAATACAATTATTTACATTTTCTGCAAAATAGTTTTTTCTACGTCGTTTTCCTACAAATGGAAATATAAAAATAGGGAATAATAACGAATAAAGAACAAGTAATATAGCTGGCAAACTAATTTTATCCCAATCTGTTATATATTTAATCACTTCTTCTTTAGGATATGCACTGAGTGAATAAAAAATCATTGCTAACAAGTACATTAATGCTACTAGTGTTATAAATATGTATAAAATTATATTGATTATCAGTGTTTTTACTCTTTCCATCTTTTGTCTTTTATATAAAATATTTTGACTTAGAATTTGAATAAGCGCATATATAATATATATTACTGCAAAAATCCCTACTTCGTTAAAATTCTTGTATAGGTCAATCAAGAAATCCATATTTTTGAAATACACGTTAACTCCTCCAATTAAAGTGTATAACAGGTTACTAAGACTTATAAATTTTTGCTTAAGTTATGCCATATTCTCATATAGCCCATAAGTTCTGTGTATTCAGACTTCAACATACCGTTAAGTAAATCATAAACATCATCAAATTCTTTATTTATAATTTCATAAACAACTTTTGTTTTATTTCTATACATCCACTCTGCCACGCGTTCTGTTTCACTAGTACCATCTTTTAAAGTAACGGGTTTAACTTCAATTTCATTTAATTGTTTAAGTATCTTATTTTTACTCCAATGTACATTATTTAAATACTTCTTCTTTTTCAAATCAACAAACTTTTGTAAATTATTATTTATCGGTTGTTCATTATTAATATCAGGAACCTCCCACATTTTCGTATAATAAGACAGATTTAAAACAATTTTCTTAGTATCAAAAATATTAAAAATATTTTTGATATCTAGTATATCTAAATATTCATTAGAAAAACGTATACAGTTTTCTAAAAAATTACTATATTCTTTTTTCAGAAGTTCATATTTTTCTTTATTATCTATATCGTGATCCCTATGTATATTTTGTGCTATTTCTCTAGAATCTTTAATAACAGATTTAAATAATGATAGTTTATTTGAAAAATAACGTACGTCGTCTAATGATTTTGCCAGTGTATCACTTAATTGATTTAGGTAATCTATCATTATACTTTTATTATGTATATTCTCATTCTGTCTAATATATTTTGCTATTCTATTTTGATTAGGTAGCAACTCTTCGATTGATATATTACCTCGTTTTATTTTTTCAGGTTTTGTTACATCATCTCTTAATATTTCATCGATCATATCTTCATTAACATACTTTACTTTTTTGAATGCAAACTTCCTTTTTTGTGGGTAATGATATTTATTCCAATTTTGGTTTGTTCCATTTTCTATATTATTTAAGATATCATTACTTTTATTTTTTACATAGTCTGTTGTGACACTTCGCTTTTTGCTATCTTCCTCATAAATTGAAAAATAATTCCCATTAATAATATACGCAGCTTCTTCCAGAGAATACCATCTTTCCTTTTTGCCATCTATCTCCAAGAATTTTTTATAATTACTTTTAAAAATTTCTTGTTCCATACTTAAATCAGACCCCTCTAAAATTTCTTCGATATTGTCATCAGTTAATTGATTATTCATCCAATAATTAAAATCTAAGTCATTGATTCCTTTGTTATTAATGATAATCACGCTATTACCTCCAAAAACCGAATAAATTTTTTCACCTATTATTTTATCACTTCATTTGCGAAAATTTAATCAATCACAGATATCTTTGATTAATTCTATTTATATTTCCTAAACGATGCGCATCAATAGGATAGAAAGGATGTTTCACATGAAAATTCAATCTAATTTCAAAAAAGGTGGCTATTCAACTGAAATAGCTTCCAATTATATTGATAATAAAAAACCCATTTATAGCTTAAGTACAGAACTTTATCCGCAACAGCGTTTTGAGAATAATCAGCCTACCGGAGAAATTATTGCGTATAAAGCCTGGTTTGTTCAAGAAGGCTTACCGCCCTTCACAGTTAAATTCGAAAATGAAGTGACATTACCTAATTATATGAGCGTCATTACTTTTGATCATTTAGAAGCTTGTGAAGTCCGTTATGATGTTTACTTCAAAGCTTCAGATCTGAAGGAGGTTAAATAATGACAGCCAAAGAGCTCGAACAATATCTCCTACAAAGCTTAAATATGGCACTAGGATCCATGATGCAAGGCGAAACCAGTTATACCAATAGTTTCACCTGCAAGGTCACGGAAGAAGGTTTTTACTTTCTTCCTCGCCTGCCTGCAGGCTATATTGTGGACGATGACTTATATCAAAAAATATTTCTCATTGCGAGTGCAGCTTTATATCCCAAATTCACATTGTTAAAACAGAATTCTGCGTATTTCGTACCTATGGATACCGACGATATTCATACGCAACGCGCTTTGTTTTTCCCATGGCAACAAGGGATATCAGAACGCTTAGTGATTTCTGATTTAGATCGTTTTACGTCGTCTCTAACGAATCAACAAATTCCGATCATGAAACAATTAACTTTAAACTATCAAAACATTACATCTATAGCGATCGCAGGTAATTCAGGCAGTGGTAAATCTTATATGCTGACGTACTTACTAAGTGTATTAAAACCGATATCAGAACTCATTATTGTTGACCCTAAGTTTGATACACCGAGCCGTTGGGCACGTATTCATGATATTACTGTGATTCACCCTCATCAAAATCGATCTAAGTCTGATTTTTTATCTGAAATTAATGAAAACTTAAGTCATTGCCTTCAAGTTATTCAACAACGACAAACCATTCTTTATGACGATCCAGACTATCAATTTGATCACCTAACCATTGTGATTGATGAAGTGCTCGCTTTAGCTGAAGGTGTGAATAAGACCATTAAAGACGCGTTCTTTTCATTACTATCTCAAATTGCTTTATTAGGTCGTGCCACCAAAGTTCATTTATTACTGGTGTCTCAACGATTTGATCATCAAACCATCCCGGTTTCCGTTAGAGAACAACTCAATGTGCTGATTCAAATCGGTAATATTAATAAAAAAACCACACAATTTTTATTCCCCGATTTAGATCCAGAAGGTATTGTGATACCCATTGGTAAAGGGACAGGTCTAATCCAAGTGATTGATAGTGAATCTCCCTATCAAGTCTTACCCTTGTTATGTCCGACTTACTATACGAAAGCAGGTGTATTGTGATGAGGAAAACCTATTTCATGCGTGTGTATGATATTATCATTTACTTGTTCCTGTTCGCTATTTTGACAGTTATGGTTAGTAAACTCTTTGTCCTATTAAACTTTATTGTGTCTCAAATTGATATTATCGATACGCGAAACGTCACACACTATATCACAATCATTTCAAATGGTGTATATCAACTTACATTTTACTTATTAGTCTTAGCATTGATGTTAATAGTTATCGATTTAATGATTCGTTTATTG
This sequence comes from Staphylococcus sp. FSL W8-1270, assembly GCF_038007165.1. Taxonomy (NCBI): domain Bacteria; kingdom Bacillati; phylum Bacillota; class Bacilli; order Caryophanales; family Staphylococcaceae; genus Staphylococcus; species Staphylococcus sp. FSL W8-1270. The sequence goes on along the minus strand of NZ_JBBOWQ010000002.1, from coordinate 1,973 downwards.
AAAGATCAACTCACGAATCATATCAAATCTGTTTATCACACAATGGTTTTACGACATTATCTTAAACAAGATGTTGACACAGACACGACTCAGGATTGGCAAAATAACGGCAAAAGTAAAACAAATTCTGTCCAGCAATACTTTAATAAAATGGTTGGAAAATCGCTCGTTGATGTTCGTCAAAATGAAGTCCGTGTGGCAATTAAAATTCCCCGGAAACAGCAAGCTCACGATATATTAAAAAAGATTGAACCTCAAATTCATGAAGAAATTACACATATGCACCCGAATTATTACTTTTCAAAACCTCAACGTCATCATCGTTATCTATGGTTTGCAGGCCACAAACGTTAAGATACACATGCGTTGTGGTACACGAAGTGATAAACACAACGCATGTGTATCTTAACAGTGCCATGGGGTTACTACGACCCCCCATGGCATCATTAATCAATAATCACAGAAAGGATGTCCATGATGACGAAAGATAAGCGTTCGAATAAGTGGGCTTTTTTAATATATGAAGAAAGCACGCCATCTAACTATCAAGATATTTTGGAACAGATGCATATTCCTTATATTTTAAGCCCGTGGCACAATCAAGATATAGATCAATCAACGGGATTAATCAAAAAATCACATAAACACGGTGCTTTATTCTTTGATTCTTTAAAAAGTTATTCTCAAGTCTCTGAACTACTTCAACAACACTTAAATACACCGAGGCATATTGAAATTATTATGTCTCCTAAGGGCATGTTTGATTATTTTATTCATGCCTCTAATTCAGATAAAACGCTTTATGATATCAATGATATTGAAAGTGGTTGTGGTTTTGACTTAAACCAATTTTTATTAGATCAAGGTCAGTCCGAAGTGTTTAATAACATTATTGATATGATTGAAAATCACAATTTTATAGAATTTCAAGATCTAGTGATGTATGCGCGACAACATCATCCATCTTATTTAAATTTGATTATCCAACGGACGTATTTTTTTGCGAAATATTTAGATTCAAGGCGACATACGTTCAATCATAAATAGTGTGATGTGTCGAATATATGGTTTTGTGGCGCGTTTTGACGTCGCATATTTAAGGAATGCATTTCTTCGAGTTCTGTTTTAATTGAACGCATTAAATAACCTTGCATGGCTTCGACACTTTCGCTTTTTTGAATTAATGTTGCTTTAAAACGTTTGAGCACATTAATCATCTCAAACTCAATATCTTCTAACATGTATACTGTATTCTTTTCATTATTAAATGATGATTTAGCTTTAAGTATGACACTTTTAATAATTTGTATTTCATCAACTTCAAAGTTATTTAAATAGGTTTGAAGTTGATCGGGAATTTCTTGAAGTAAATGATATTTTAAGGCATTATTATCAAATTCATTAGATTGATGATTTGGATGATTCGAATGAGAAGTATTAGGGTTGGCTATATGTTCACTATCATTCATATCATACGTATCATTATTCTCAGTTTCTTTATTCTCAGTATCATTAATATCAGTATCATTAGACTTACAAATTGTTAGTTCTTGAACTATATTTTCGTTAGTTCTTGAACTAATAATTTGTTTGTTCTGGAACTTACGATTTGTTAGTTCCTTGTCATAACTAGGTTCTAAAAGGTATATTTTGTTAGGTCTATTTAGTCCTTGTCTTTCATTTATAATTAAATTGAATTTTTCTAGCTCTTTTTTCAATTTGATAATTTTAGGTTCTCCGTATTGTAAAATGGAACATAATTGTTTATTTGTATATAGTAGATATATATTATTTTCTTCATCAATCCAGTTATTGATTTTGGATAATTCAAAACGATCTTTTAATAGAGCATACATAACCTTTGCGTCAGTTGTCATTTTAGAAAAATGACCATCTTCAAATAAAAATTTTGGGAGTTGGTAAAAACGAGATGTTTCAAATTCACTAGCAGAAATTTTTTTGAATTTTGACAT